>NZ_JAFNJD010000201.1:0-207 GCF_017368415.1 Shewanella sp. 4t3-1-2LB | reverse complement strand
AGCTGGCAGAGCAACTGATTGATACCACCCCCGACAATTCACTCACCTTGTTTGACCGAGGATTTTACTCACTGGGACTGCTAAATCGTTGGCATCAAACGGGCGAAGCCAGACACTGGTTAATGCCGATGAAGAAAGGCACACAGTTTGAAGTTATCACGAAACTCGGTCGACAAGATAAGCTCATTCGGCTGACGACTACAGCAC
>NZ_JAFNJD010000200.1:0-218 GCF_017368415.1 Shewanella sp. 4t3-1-2LB | reverse complement strand
CATTATACAAAAGGTACGCAGTCACGGTCTCAAGGACCGCTCCCACTGCTTGTACGTATACGGTTTCAGGTTCTATTTCACTCCCCTCACTGGGGTTCTTTTCGCCTTTCCCTCACGGTACTGGTTCACTATCGGTCAGTCAGGAGTATTTAGCCTTGGAGGATGGTCCCCCCATCTTCAGACAACATACCACGTGTGTCGCCTTACTCGTTTTCATC